>NZ_NOYS01000031.1:0-1012 GCF_002258475.1 Rhodococcus sp. 06-1460-1B | reverse complement strand
TGTAATGAGCAGGGACGTTGTGGACGGCGTGGCAGCGACAGATAGGTGAGGACCTCCGGTATCGGTGTGGTTACCACAACTGCACCGACAACCGAGAGGTCCTCGTGTCACACGCTAATGCCTTGCTCACCCCGAAGGGGCGATTGAAACTCGCGACATCGATCGTCGACGACGGATGGTCGATCCGCCGAGCGGCCGAACGATTCCAGGTTTCACCGACCACAGCCAAGAAATGGGCCGATCGATACCGCACCGGCGGCGCGACGGCAATGGCCGACCGCTCGAGCAGACCCCACCACAACCCGAACCGGACACCGACCCGCACCGAACGCCGAATCATCAACCTGCGCTTCCTCCGCCGGTGGGGACCACACCGCATCGGCTACCACCTGCACATGCCGCACAGCACCGTCTCAGCGGTCCTGCGCCGCTACAAGATGCCGCTGCTTCGTCACCTCGACCAGAACACCGGACTTGCTGTACGACGCCCGCAGCCGCATCGCTACGAGCATCCCGCTCCCGGGGATCTGATCCACATCGACATCAAAAAGCTTGGCCGAATCCCCGACGGCGGCGGACATCGCAAGCTCGGCCGCGCGATCGGAAAGCGGCACAACAAGAAACAGGGCCGCGGTTACTCCTACGTCCATCACGCTGTCGACGATCACAGCCGGCTCGCGTATTCGGAGATTCTCGGTGATGAACGCAAAGAAACTGCATCGGGGTTCTTCGAGCGCGCCAAAGCCTACTTCGCAGCCCATGACATCACGATCGCGCGTGTGTTGACCGACAATGGATCCTGTTACCGCTCAACGATGTTCGCGCAGACCCTAGGCCCTGGAATCAAGCACAAGCGAACCAGGCCGTATCGGCCGCAGACCAACGGCAAAGTCGAACGATTCAACCGAACCCTCAACCAGGAATGGGCCTACGCGAACACCTACCTCTCCGACGAAGCCAGAGCGGCGACCTACCAAGACTGGATCCATCACTACAATCACCACCGACCCCA
>NZ_NOYS01000005.1:0-1474 GCF_002258475.1 Rhodococcus sp. 06-1460-1B | reverse complement strand
GGGTAAGTCCCGTGGGGTGGTGGACATTCGGTGAGGCGGCGTAGCCGCAGCTCGGGCGTGTCGTACCCGTGTTGTGGGTGGGCCATCGCGTAGTGATGAACGAGTTACCTCTCACAGTGACTCGACCAAAGGACCACGCGATGACCCACGACCATTCTGCCCTGATCACCCAGCTCGATGCACTCAAGGGTGCAGACCCGGCGTCGGTGTTCGCCGAGCTGATCCGCGCCGGCCTGCAGGCGCTGATCGACGCCGAAGCGACCGAGGTCCTCGGTGCCGGCCGCTACGAGCGGACGGCCGAGCGCACGAACTACCGGAACGGCACCCGCTCGAAGACGGTGTCGACGACCAGCGGAGACGTCGAGATCCAGATCCCGAAGCTGCGCACAGGGTCGTTCTTCCCCAGCCTGCTCGAGCGTCGCCGACGCATCGATCAGGCGTTGTACGCGGTGATCATGGAGGCCTACGTGCACGGAGTGTCGACCCGCAACGTCGACGACCTCGTCGCAGCGTTGGGTGTTGACTCGGGCGTCTCGAAGTCGACTGTGTCGAGAATTTGCCAAGGGCTCGATACGGAGATCGCGCGGTTTCGTGAGCGAACGTTGACCCACACCACGTTTCCGTACGTCTTCCTCGACGCGACGTATTGCAAGGTGCGGATCGGGGCGCATGTGGTCTCGCATGCGCTCGTCGTCGCGACCGGGGTGTCGATCGACGGCACCCGTGAAGTGTTGGGCACCGCGGTCGGGGACAGTGAGTCGTTCGATTTCTGGCGGGAGTTCCTGATCGGGCTCAAGGCGCGGGGGCTGTCGGGGGTGCATCTGGTGATCTCCGATGCGCATGCCGGTTTGAAAGCTGCTGTGGCGCAGCAGTTCACCGGGGCGTCGTGGCAGCGTTGCCGGGTGCATTTCATGCGGAACGTCACTTCCGCGGTGTCGTCGAAGCAGGTGCCTCCGGTGATGGCGGCGATCAAGACGATCTTCGCGCACACCGAGCCGGATGCTGTTGCAGCGCAGTGGGATCAGGTCGCGCAGACGCTCGCCGGGTCGTTTCCGAAGGTGTCGGCGATGATGGACGGTGCGAAGGAAGATGTGCTCGCGTTCCGTGCGTTCCCGAAGTCGCATTGGCAGAAAATCTGGTCGAACAATCCGATCGAACGACTCAACAAGGAGATCAAACGCCGCGCCGATGTCGTGGAGATCTTCCCCAACCCGGCGGCGTTCCTGCGCCTGGCGACCGCGGTGGTGATCGAAGCGCACGACGAGTGGCAAGTGACCCGCCGCTACGTCTCCGACGTGTCGATGGACGAGCTGAGGGTCGTCATCGCCAGGAAGGAACGCGCTGCAGTATCAACCGACACGACCGCTGAGTCGTTGACACCTCAGCTCGAAAGCGCCTAACATACAACACAACTCGTTGATCATGAACCGGATGGTTCACCGATCCGAATTACACCACCCCATGGGGCACTATC
>NZ_NOYS01000011.1:0-1832 GCF_002258475.1 Rhodococcus sp. 06-1460-1B | reverse complement strand
GGGGCTGTTGCATTTTGTGTGAGCGGTAGTTCGACGTTGTAAAGGGGTGGCTCGGGTTCGATGCCCGGGTCACCTCTTTTTCGGCCCTGGGGTGCTCATTCAGGCCAGCGCTACGGTGTGTGTTGCGGTCAGGTGGGTGAGAATCTTGCCGATGTTGTGCACCGCGGCGTGGAAGGACCACTCACTCGTCGCCCGGTCGACGCCGCGGCTGGTGAATCGCCGGAATCCGAGGTTGTGTTTGGCATGTCCGAAGGGTGTCTCGGCGATGTGAGACCGTTTGCGGTACGTTGTGATTCCCTCCGGGGTGGCTAATCGTTCGGCCATCCTGGTAATCGAATTACCCTGTGGTGGTGCAGGATCCGATACCGGCGTAGCTACGGCCGCGGCAGCGGCGGCTTCGAGTGTCCGCGATTTCCCGGTGGCGATCAACCGGTCCGGGCCCGGTGCGTCGAGGTTCTCGATCGAACAATAGCCGGCGTCGAAGAGCATGATTCCGATCGACGGCGACTCGGCCTCGGCCGGTGCATGGTCGGCGATCACTGCCGCCGCAGCGACCGCTTTGTCGACCATCTGCTCGTAGTAGGTGACATCGGAGGGGCTGGTGCCGACGCCGGTGGCGATGATGATGCCGTCCTCGGCGGTGAATGCTTGGCAGTTGTAGCCCTGCACCCAGCCACCACCTCGCAGCGGCTGCATCCGAGAATCCGGATCGGTAATGTTGCGCCGCACCACCGTTGGCGTTGTCTGCTCACGGGCGGCGGACTGGGCGAGGGCTGCGGCGACCGATGCGCGTGCGGCGATCACGCGGTGATGATCCTCGACCGGAACCGGAACCTTGCCTTTCGGTTTCCCGCCGCGACGCGCAGCGGCGTCGGCTCGCTGCCGATACCGCGCCTCGGTGGCCTCATGGCGTGCAATTTCCCGTGCAAGACGCCGGTGAGCAGCAGCTACCTGCGCGGCAAGCGGTACCCGACCCGCCGGGGACGCTCCCGCGCCGAGACGCTCGAGGTGGCCCTCGGCGGCTGACTTCGCGGCCTTCTCGCGGGCATCGTCTTCGGCTTCGATCTGCGCCAACGCTTCAGCGATCCGCTTCGATCGCGTGGTCGGATCGGCCAACTCGGCCGGAACCCGACCCGGGCCCGGGTCGTCTTCGCCGTAGAGTTCGTCCTCGGCAGCATCGACGTCGGCATGCGCCGCGGCCGCGGCGGCGGCGATCTCTCGCGCCCGGGCCTGAGCAGCGTTCGCTGCCTCGGCTTCGGCGGCGGCGCGCAATCCGTCCGCGCTGCGGTTGGCTCCGATGGAGGCGTTCGAGGCGATCTTGACCCCGTCGAGAGCGATGGTCCCCAACGACCCCAAACCGACCCGCGCTGCCAACGTCAGCACCTGCGCGAACAGCGACTCGCAGGCTGCATGGTTGTCTTTTCGGAACCTGGAGATCGTGGCGTGATCGGGGGCATCGCCGGCGCAGATGACCCGGTAGGACACCACATCGGTGCATGCGGATTCGATCTGACGTGAAGACCGCATCCCTTTCGACCAAGCCCAGATCAGCAGCGTGAGCAGCATGTCCGGGTCGTATCCGGCGCGCCCGACCCCACCGGTGCGCCGGCCGGCATGAAAGACAGAGGTGTCCAGATGCGTGTCGACGATGTCGATCAGCATCCATACCGGATGCTCCGCCGGTAACCATTCGCGCATGTCCGGTGGAATCAGAAACTGTTGATCACGATCAACCGGTCGATAACCCTTCGCCACCAACACATTGTCCCGCACCACCGACAATGGGGTGCCTCGACACTCGAGACACCCCACCATCAAAATGCAACAGCCCC
>NZ_NOYS01000024.1:0-2388 GCF_002258475.1 Rhodococcus sp. 06-1460-1B | reverse complement strand
GATATCGGTGGACGACCTCACGTGTCGGTCTGTGTACGACCTGACGTGTCGGTGTCCGGCAGGTTCATGATGCCGGTGCCTCCACTGGTGTGACAAGCCCTTGCCGGTCTTTGAGCCGGTAGCTGGGGCCGTTGATGGCCAGGACGTCGCAGTGATGAAGGAGTCGGTCGAGGATCGCGGTGGCGAGGACGTCGTCGCCGAGGACGGTTCCCCATTCGGTGAAATGCTTGTTGCTTGTGATGATCGTGGAGCCCTTCTCGTATCTGCGGCTGATCAGCTGGAAGAACATGTTGGCTTCGTCGCGGTCGAGGGCGAGGTATCCGACCTCGTCTATGACCAGCAGAGATGGGCGCATGAGGTTCGCGAGTTGCCGGGGGAGCCGGTTTGCTGCGTCGGCGGCTTTGAGCTTTCGAACGAGGTCGTCGAGGGTGGTGAAGTAGATCGACTTTCCGGCTTGGCAGGCAGCGACCGCCAGCCCGATCGCGATATGCGTTTTCCCTACTCCCGGTGGTCCAAGTATCGCGATGTTCCCTGCGCCGGTGAGGAATTCGAGGGTGGCAAGGTCTCGGATGCGGCGCGGTTCGAGTCCGGGTTGGAAGGTGTAGTCGAAGTCGTCGAGGGTTTTGTGATGGGGAAGCCCGGAGAGTTTGAGGGCGTTGCGGAACCGCCGGGATTCTCGGACTGCGACTTCTTCGGCGAGGAGGTGGTCGACGAAGTCGAGGTATCCCATCTGCGCGGAATCTGCGCGGGCGGCGGATTCGGTGACCGATTCGGCGGTGTGACCGAGGCCGAGCCGGAGGGCGTTGTCGATGATCCGTTGGGTGGTCAGTGAACTCATGAACGGTGTCCTGTCGTGGAAGATGCTGTGGGATAGTGGTTCACGGTCAGACGGCGTAGGCGGACAGTGGTCGATGTTCGACGTGGACGTGTCCGACGAGTGAGATGACTTTGGCGGTCAACGGGTCGCCTGCGTCGACCGAAGGTGACGGTGTGCCCTCCGCGGGGTTTGTATCGACGCGTCCGTCGGTGGTGGCACGGGTGTGACCGTCGGGCAGTGACGCCCAGTGCGCCTGGTCGACGACCCAGGCGCCGCGGACCTGCGAGCGAGCGTGGACGGCCAGGACGGTACCGCCGGCACTGTCGAGGGTGGCGATGGCGATGTTGTCGGCACCGGCGCGTACCTGTACTCGTTGACCTGCCCGGACGCGGTCGGCGGGTACGGAGTAGAGCGATGCCTCGAACGAGATCAGCGCGTCGTTTCCGATGCGCCGTAGGTGGGCTTCGGCGACAAGATACGGCTCGGCCGGGGCAGGACGTAGCGCCGCGTGATCGACGACGGCGCGGGTCCCGATGACCTCACGGTGAGTACGGTGCACCTGAGTCCGGCGGATCGGAACCCAGTCCATGAAGGTGCGGTCGGTGCTAGCGAGATCGGTGAACGTGCGACCGGCCAGGACGTGATCCCGAACGATCTTCACTTGCCGTTCTACACGGCCTTTGCCGGTGGGCCGGTACGCGGCGAGGACGTCGATGTCGAAGCCGTAGTGCCCGGAGAATGCGACGGCTGCTGGATGCAACGGGACAGCATGTCCGGGACGGACATGTTTGCGGACAATGGTTTTGGTGCGGTCGTAGACGATCGAACCCGGGACGCCACCGAAGTGCGCGAAGGCTCGGATGTGGCTGCCCCAGAACGCGGCGGCGTCCATCGAGTGGGTGTAGCAGCAGAATGGGTCACGGGAGAACGAGAGGACCATGTGGAAGGAGTAGACCTTGCGTCCGGTGCCGAAGAGATCGCCTTCATCGCCCCAGTCGACTTGTGCTTGGGCGCCGGGGATGGTTTCGAATCGGCGGTGTAGATTGCCGAGCCCGGATTCTTCTGCGCCGAGTTCGTCTCGGATGATGGGTCTGGCTGTGCTGCAATAGATTTTGACTCGTTGGTAGTTCACGGTCACGGACTTTTCGTTGGTGAGGCGTTCGTGGATGACCGAGGCTGCGATGGTGATGTCGGCGCGGAGCATCTCTTCGATCAGTGCGGCGATGTCGTCGGTGATCGCTCGGGGTTGTGTTCCTGCTCTCGAGGTTCCCTGCGGTGGATGCGTGGGTGCATCGTCGGCGAGGTATCGGCGGACAGTGCGCCAATCGCAGCCGCATTCGCGGGCGATGTCGGCATAGGTCGCGCCGGCCTCGTGCAGGGCTTTGAAACGTCGGATGTTCATCCAAGACTCTCCATCTAGGATCATGGCAAGGGCCACCCTTCGGGTTCGTCAACTTTGGCGGTAGACGATTCGAAGGGTGGCCCTTGTCGTGGGCGAGTTACGACAGGACTCGCCGAGCACCTACATATGAGGTTGTACGGGGACCATCACGTGAGGGTGTACACCGATA